>JAEUHE010000182.1 GCA_016793885.1 Verrucomicrobiales bacterium | reverse complement strand
CCCACGATGGGGTTGTGGATTCTATGGCGTTTTCCCCAGGGTAGCTCGTTCCTCCCAACCCTGGGCTTTGAGGCGCAATCCCGTTGGGATAGGGAGGAAGCCCTCCGAACTTGTGGGTAATGCTCAGGGCACGACACCGCTTTTCATTCGCACCGCCTTGCCCCCTCCGACCCACGCATTCACAATCGGCGCACCCTCAGCCACTCCGTCGCCCGCACGAAAAGCGGAGACATGTCTCCGCAGTCCATAGCGCCCCCATCCCAGCGTCACTCAGCCCTTGATCAGGGCTTAGGCCGCTTCCACCAACTTGTCCGCAGTGGGCCCATGAACCTGATACAGCTCATCGGCGAGATACGCTGACTGACCGAACTCGCCATGGATCGCCACGATCGTAGGAACCTCTGGTGAAGGGATCAGAAAAAGAATTCCTTCGCAGTGGACAGGAGAGACCTGGATTGGTTAGTGAATTGCATGCACCTTGGCATCCACCTGTGGATATTACTCTTCGTTCTGCTCCCCCTCACCGGCATCACTGCTGAATCCCATGTAATCTTGATTACCATCGACGGGTTCCCTGCCTCCGCCTTGAACGATCCGAAGGCCTCCATCCCCACGTTGCGGGCGCTCGCTCGCCACGGCGTGTCCGCCGAAGGCATGCGAGTTTCCAACCCGACCATGACCTGGCCCAACCACACCACCTTGGTCACCGGGATGAGGGCTCGGCAACACAGCGTCCTGTTTAATGGCATCATGACCCGAAGCGGCACGGGAGTTATGTCTGTCGACGGTAGGAAGGACAAAAAGGATCTGGTTGCAGTACCAACCCTGTTTGATCTGGTTCATGCCGCCGGACGTCGGACAGCCGGAATCAATTGGCCATGCACGCGCAACGCAGGAACTTTGGACGACGACTTCCCGGACGTTCCCCAGAATCTCTTCTTCACCACCCCCAGGCTAAGACAGGAGTTGGTCGGACAGGGAGTGCTGGCGGATCCTACCGACGAGACATTCTCAACGCTGAGTGGGCCCGCGCGCGACACAGTATGGAAGGAAGCCGCCTGTCACGTCATCCGAACCCGCAAGCCTCATTTCCTCCTGCTGCATTTACTCAACATGGATGGGATTCACCACAAATACGGGCCCGGATCTCCGGCGAGATACACGGCGCTAACGTTGGCTGACTATTACATTCGTGATGTCCTTAGTGCACTCGACGATGCAGGAATTCGCGACCAGACCACGCTGCTGATTGTGGCGGATCACGGGTTCGCGATGGCGGAAAAAGTCATCCTTCCCAATGTGTTGCTCAAACAGGCTGGACTTCTCGAAACCACCCCCGCCGGAGTAATCACGAGGACGAGGGCTCAACTGGTTCCCGAAGGAGGAACCGGAATGCTGTACCTGACCCAACCGGCCACTCGCGATGAGGACAGAAAGAAAGTTCTCGAACTGTTGCTTGGAAAAGAAGGAATTGCAGAAGTCCTAACTCCGGACCGCTTCGCCGAATTGGGCCTCCCCACCCCGTCCGAAAATTCCGGGATGGGGGACCTTCTCCTCGTCGCCAAGGACGGCTACGGGGTCTCTGGACTGGTGTCGGGAACCGACTACGTGCAACCGACCGGCGGCTCGGTCAACGCCGGGTATCACGGTTACCTGTCCACCAATCCCAAAATGAACGCGCTGTTCATAGCCACCGGCCGCGGCATCCGTCGCCAGGCTGCGATTGGCCTCGTCGACAACATTGATGTCGCGCCGACGCTCGCCAAACTGCTCGGTTTATCCTTCGGCCGAACCGACGGCAAAGTGCTCACCCAAATCCTCGAGTAGCGGCCCAGACCTAGCGGACTCCCCGGCAAAAAACCTTCTTCCGGCTGAGGGGAGAGGAGTTTTTCATATGGACCGCGGTGGCACGATCTGAGTGACGAGTGGTAGTGAGTGACGAGTTGGGAGCGCCTTGTACCATCCTCCGTCTGCGGACGATGCCCCTTCGGCAACTCATCACTCATCCCTCATCACTCATCACTCATCCCTTGATCAAGGCCTGGGCCGCTTCCACCAGTTTGTCCGCGGTGAGTCCATGCGCCTGATACAGCTCGTCGGCGAGATACGCCGACTGACCGAACTCGCCATGGATCGCCAAGGTCTTCAGCCGATGCGCAATGCCAGCGTCGGACAGAGCATGCGACACCTGAGCGCCCATGCCGCCGATGGCCTGATGATCCTCGATGGTCACCAAACGGCCGGAGCAGCGTTTCACGGCTTCGCCGATGGTAGCCACATCCACCCGGTTGATGAACGGGTTGTTGATCACCGTGGCTTGAATGCCCAGATCGGCGAGTTTCTTACCCGCGTCGATCGCCTTGCTGAGCAAGGGTCCCGAGGCGACGAGCACGACATCGTTGCCCGTGCGGAGCACCTGCGCCTTGCCCCATTCGAACTTCGCGCCTTCAACCCAGGTGAGGGGATAATTCTCGCGTCCCACGAAGAACAGGTGGCTCTCGCCATCCTTGCCGGCTTGACGATCGGCAGCGATGCGCTTGATGGCCTCATACATGAAGGCCTCCGCTTCATCCGAGCAGGAAGGAGCGATCACGACCGTGTGCGGAATGGAACTGGTCGCGGCAAAATAGGTGGTAGCCTGGTGAGAAGCTCCATCCGCCGCATCCTGGAACCCGACATGGGAGAACATCGCGATGACCGGAGCTTGGGACAAGGCCGCCATCGTCAGGGGGAGATTCCCCTTGGTGACGCCGAATTGACCGAAGGTATCCACAATGGGGATATAGCCCGCTTTGGAGAATCCGGCGGCGACGCTGACCATGTTGGATTCGGCGATCCCGACTTCCACAAAACGATCCGGAAGGCTCTTCTGGAAGGAGCTGATTCCCGTGGAGCCCTGAACGTCCGAGGAAATGGAGTAGACCGGATAGCCCTCGCTGGCCGCGCGAACCGCGCCTTTGGCCAACCCGCTCTGGACCTTGTCCTTCTTCACCGCCGGGGCGGCGGTCGCCGGAGCAGCAGCCGCTTTGGCTTTCTTAGCGGCTTCCTTTTGCTCCCAATCGGTGCGCAGAGCCTTGGCCCAGGTGGCGAACTCTTCCGGCGGTTGCCCGCCGTAGATCTCGCTCACGAACTCGACAATTTTCTCACCATTGGCCAGAGGGAACCCATGACCGCCAGCGGAGTTCTCCTCCGTCGATTTCACACCGTAGCCCTTGATGGTCTTGATCCAGAGCGCGACCGGTCGACTCGGATTGGCCTTCGCTTCAGCGATTCCCTTCTCCACCGCGAGGTAGACCGCCTGGAGATCGTGACCGTTGGGGACCTTGATCACATTCCAACCCAACACCGCGAGGGCCTCGAAGGACGGCTGCATGGAGAAAGAGTCCTTGGTGATCCGGCCGGACAGCTTGGTGTCGTTGTCGGAAATAACCGCGACAAACGGGTTCATCCGACCCTTGGCTGCGAGACCCGGGACGGCGGCGAACGCTTCCTTGGCTTCACCTTCCATCGAAGCGCCATCGGACACCACGCACAGGGTGACGCGATCGCGCCCGGACACTTTGTCGGCCATGGCCAACCCTTGCGCTTGAGGAAACGCGGAGCCGAGCGGGCCGTTGCTCATAAGCACGCCCTCGGGATTCAAATGTGCTTCGCCGTGGCCGGTCAGCTTGCTCTTGATGCCGCGAAATCCCTTCAAGCTCTCGAAGGTCATGCCATCGAAGCCGTAGTTGGACCGCAAGGCATAGATGCCGTTTTCGGCATGGCCCGCGTCATTCACAAAATGGTAGGCCTCATGCCATTCCCTTCCCTGGACGGAGAACATGATCGAATGGACGGCGGCCAACATCTCAGCGAAGGCAGCGGGACCTCCCCAATGACAAGCCGCTCCGCCATTAACCGCATGAACGTCCATCAGCGCTACCAGCGCTCGGGTCGCCCGGGGGCAAGCCACCACAACCTCTTGGCCCGCAGCGTTTTTCACCCGAACCGCATACTTCGGAGCCTGACGAGGAGTCGAGGCCAGTTTGGACTTCACGGTCAACGCTTTCAGGGGAGGAGCGTCCACCGGTTTCGCAACAGACGTATCAGCAGCCATAGTTCAATTTAGTAAATTCTATTCAATGCCAGACAACTCAAAGTAAGGTCGCAGAGGTTAGAAAGAGCTGGAGAAATGTGAAGAACGAATTTCGGGCGGGGAAAGAGGGGGATTCCAGCTCCGCTGTGGGGACGAAAGCGGTAGAGGGCTCTGAGTATTACCCACAAGTTCGGAGGGCTTCCTCCCTATCCCAACGGGATTGCGCCTCAAAGCCCAGGGTTGGGAGGAACGAGCTACCCTGGGGAAAACGCCATAGAATCCACAACCCCATCGTGGGTTGCGAACCCTG
>JAEUHE010000181.1 GCA_016793885.1 Verrucomicrobiales bacterium | reverse complement strand
CCCACGATGGGGTTGTGGATTCTATGGCGTTTTCCCCAGGGTAGCTCGTTCCTCCCAACCCTGGGCTTTGAGGCGCAATCCCGTTGGGATAGGGAGGAAGCCCTCCGAACTTGTGGGTAATGCTCAGGTCGTGCCACCGCGCTCCATAGGGGCCGAAACTCATTTCGCCAGGATCGCCCTCGGGAGCGTGAGGTGCGATGGATGGTTGCGATCGAGCAAGACTGAGTTGCGCGCCACTTGGGTCCTGGAGTTCTCCCGAAACCCGTCGCCCGTGTTTGGGTTGGGATCGAATCCTGGGAAGCTGCTTGAGCTGACCTGCACCCGGAGGCGGTGCCCCCGATTGAAGATCACGCTGGTGGACCAGAGGTCGATGTTCACTGGATACACCTTCCCCGGCTGCATTCGCTTCTCGCGTTCGAAACCGTCGCGAAAGCGCATGCGCAGTCGGCCTTCACAGAGGTTGTAGGATTTTCCGTTGGGGTAGACGTCGCATAACGTGACGAAGAAATCCGTGTCGGGAGCATCACTTGAAACCCAGAGATGGGCGCGCACTCGTCCAGTAAATTCCACCGGATCGGAGATCGCCTCGCTGGTGAACACCAAAACATCGTCTCGGCCTTCGCGTTTGGCCTGGTCCATCGGACCCGCTGGAATCGTGAGTTGAATGCCTCCCACGGTGGGCGCGGGATTCAGGGGATCGTAGGTGAAACTGAGCGAGCCGGTGTCCGCCTGCGTCTTCTGGGTCGGACCCCGATTCGGCGATTGTGCAACGGGCCGAGTCGCCGAGAGCGTGTGGTCCGGATGCAGATACCATTTCTCGTCGATGGTTGGAACAGGAGGCCATTTCTCCGCCGTCCGCCAGACATTGCCAGGAGCGGACGGGTCCATGGTGTCTCCCACCACATAATAGGTGACCGCGGGAAGCTGTTCGAATCCATTGGTGACGCCCTTTAGCCAACGATCAAAGAGTTTCCAGGAATCCTGCACTCCGCCGGGAGGCTTCTTGGCGTTGGTAAATTTGAACTCGCCGGCTTTGTCCTGAAACACTCCGTGAGTCCATGGTCCCATGATCAGTTTCTGGTGGCCGCGTGCCCGAGGGCCGCCCTTGGTTTGATACCCGACGAACGCATCGATGGTCCCTTGAGCGAAGATGTCCCAATATCCACCGACATGCACCGCCGGAGCATTTACCCGGCGATAGCGCAGGGCAGCATCGCGTTCCTTCCAAAATGTATCGAAGGTCGGATGCGCCACCCATCGCGGCAATGCGTTCGAGTTAAACTTGGTTGCGCGAAGCCAGTCCTCGACCAGCGATTTTCGGAAAACTCCCCCCGAATAGGCGAGGTCATGGTACTGGCTGGGAGCACCGACGGTAAGGTGCAGGCAGTCCAGATGTGGCGTGCCGCTGGCCGCGAGCTGCATTTGGGTGATGGCGCCGGCGGAGCCGCCATAGGTGCCTATCCGCCCGTTGCTCCAGGGCTGCTTCACGATCCAAGCCGTGGTGTCGGCCCCGTCTCTTTGGTCGGTATAGAACGGCAGATTCTCACCCTCGGACTCGTATCGCCCGCGCACATCCTGAACGGCTAGCGCGTAGCCGCGCTTCACGCAATCGGCAGCCAGACCGAGAAGGCCCGTTTTGTTGTAGGGCGTGCGAACGAGAATCACGGGATAGCGGCCGGCGGCTGGCTCGGGGAGGTAGAGATCGGTCGCGAGACGAACGCCATCGCGCATGCCGACCAAAATGGTTTCTCGGTGGGGAGGCGCTGGCCGTGCCTCCGCTGCGGAGGCAGATTGGCCCAGGTGCAGCATCCACACCAGGGCAACGGCCCAGATCGAAGGGTAGCGGGGTTTCATGGGAAAAATAGACGGCAGGAGGACCGCAGCGCGTCAAGACCGATGGGAGTTTAGATAGGTGACAGGTGGTGGGTGGTAGGTGGTTCATGAAACCGCGGCCGAGAACCTGCATGGTTCAAAGAAATTAGCCGGGGTATCGCAGCACAGCGAAGATCCCCGGTCATATCCCGATTCAAGAGCACCCTGAAAGGCGTGCCACCGGTCAGCGGACAGACTGACGGCCGGATCAGGTTCCTTGAGGAGGGGTGCGGCAGGCTTCAAAAGCCGGTGGCATCGCTGCGCGATGCTCTGTAATATTAACAGCTCCGGGGGTGCCAGCACCCCCGTATAGCCTAACCGGAGTTATTCACCGGCTGCGGGAGGGCTCCCTGCAGAGCCCTCCACAGCAGACGGTAAATAACTCCGTCGAAAATCATCATTTTGATCTATTTTGGTCTGGATGCCGTACGGACAT
>JAEUHE010000180.1 GCA_016793885.1 Verrucomicrobiales bacterium | reverse complement strand
GCCTTCCCAGGTCACGGTCAGACTGCCATTGGCATTGCGGACCACGGAGATGGACGGACGATCCGTTCCGATGGTCGCGGTCAGCTGCAGAGCCTGGCCGGTGGTGAAGGTTCCGACGCCGTTCTTGACCAGAACCGGCAGGCTAGGAGCTTCGACCTGAGCACCGCGAACGGTGAGGAAGGCCCCGCCGCCACGTTCAAACATACCGGCTTCGATGTCGTAGGTTCCCTTGGCGAGGGTGATGGTCGCCCGGGTGTTGCTGTCGCCGGTGAGGCAATCGCAGGTGACCGTGCTGCCATCTTCAGAGATGACGCTGGCGGCGGTACCGTTGACCGTGATCTCCGTGAACACTTGTCCGGGGATCTTCATGTAAGCACCGTCATCGCTGTTGAAGCCGAGGCTGTAGGTGCCGTCTTGAGGAATGACGAGCTTCGCGGTCGCGCGGATCGCATAGTCGTTGTCGTCTACGCCCGGGGTGTTCTTCGGGAAGGCCGGGATGCCGGCGTTGGTGTCCGGGTCGCCCCAGCTGCCAACGTCGGTCTTGACGGGTGCGCCTGCGGTGGCGTCGAGGTCGGCGAAGCCAGCAGCCCAGTTATTGATGGCGTTCTCCGCAATGTCACCAGCGCTCGGATCGGAGGACACAACGCTCCAGCCATCGGCGTCGACGCCCAGCTGGATGTAGGTGTCTGCCGGAGTGGGATCGCCGACGAGCTTCCACTTGTCGGTATCCGCATCGTTAGCCCAGCGGCCGGGAGCGGCATACAGTTCGCCATGGTCGCCACCGCCGCGTTCCCACCAGAAGAACTCGATGCGATAGGTGCCGGCCTTCAGGGAGTAGGTGCCGCGGGTGTTGCTGTCGCCGGTGTTGGCGGGATGCACGACGGCCTCGGGATCGCCGGGATCGAGTTCGCCGTTGCCGCTGACTGCGACAGCCTTGCCGCCGCGGATACGCAGGGCGAAACCGTCGTCGGAGTGCACGCCGAAGGTATACTCACCGTCGGCCGGGATCACGATGTTACCGATAAACAGCTGGATGAAGTCTTCAGCGTTCCAGCCACCATCAGGGTGAGCGGTAGCCGCTTCGTCGTAGGGAAGGCCATTGCCGAAGAATCCTCCGGCGACTGGGTAGTTGGCGACTGGAGTGGTCACGTCGGCGAACTTGCCGGTGAACTCTTCCGTGCCCACCGCCGCGATGCGGGACAGGGCGGCGGGGATGCTGTCGATGGTGCCAGCCCCAAAGATGTAGCGCAGAGCCCAAGCGCCATCGACCGGTTCAGGTCCGTTCAGGTTCGAGTCGGGGAACCAAGGAACCGGGATTTTCACGGTCCCGTTGAAGTTCAACGGATTGCCAGCCAGATCTTTTCCGGTCAGGTTGAAGGTGTGGCTGGAGCCGGGCTCGAAGCGGGTCGGGCTGACATAGACAAACGTCGTGGTTGTGTCGTTCTTGGAGTTGGTGGTGGCCACGACGATGTCATCGATCTTGATGACCACGGTCGCTGTGTCCAGAGCTGTGTCGAGACCATCCGCAACGTTCAAGGAGATCTGGTCACGACCCGCACGGGCACCGGCGAGACGCGGGATGCTAGCGCCACCCGCTCGGCCGAAGAGTTCGATTTCATTGAGCTGATGGAGAGGTTCGGCGGTATCCGTCACGAGGTAACGGATCGACTGATAGGCCTTCGACGGCACGGGTAAGGTGATCTTCACGACCTGGTCTCGCTCAGTCCACAACGTGGTATCGGAGTCCTGCACGAAAATGTCCTCCCAAACAACACTGTCCGTGGAGCCTTGAAGTTTCCAGCGGCGTGGGTCCCGGCCGGGGGTGTCGTTACCTGAGGTGATCGTGAAGTGAGAGATGCTGACCGGGCGGGGGAAGCTGGCCCCGACGAAGAGCGGAGCTGCCTCGGTTGGATCGTCACAGCACCATTTATCGCTGCCACCACCGACACGATTGTCGAAGACGTTGAACGCAAACTCGCCGCCGCCGAAGGCAGCTTCGTTGTTTCCGAAGAAGGTGACTCCATTCCAAGTCGGTCCGGGGTAGGCATTTTCATCACCGTCGTTCTCCGGATCGGTTAAGTCGCCGCCGAGAAGCGCGCCTGTTCCGGTTCCGACGATTTCGATCTTGGGTACGCCCAGACCGTACTCGCCGAAATACTCGATCTCGCCCACCTGGTAAAGGGAGTCGGCCGTCCGAGTGCACTCGAACCTGATGAACTTGTACGCGGGTGCGGGCTGATCGAAAGTGATCTTGGCCACCTGCAGCCGAGCATCCCAGAGCGGAGTGTCGGAGATCTGAATGAAGATGGGGGTGAATTCGATCCCGTCGTTGGAGCCTTGGATTTGCCAGTCCTGTGGATCACGTGTCGGGGTATCGTTCGCGGAGCTGACCGTAAAGTGGGTCAGGCGAACCACGTCGCTGAACTCGACAGTGATATTTTTCGGGCTAGCTTCGGTGGCGTCATCGCAGCACCACTTGTCGTTGCCGGGTCCGAGGCGATTGTCGAAAACGTTGTAGGAAAACTCTCCACCCTCAAAGCCTGGCTCGTTGTTGGAGGAGATGGATACCCAGTTCCAGGAGAGATCTTCGGGCCCGGCGGATTCATTCCCGTCGTTCTCAGGGTCGGTCAGGTCGCCACCGGTGGAGAGGGGGTTTTCTGGATTTCCCAGCAACGAGGTGGTGCTGGTTCCAATGATTTCGAGGGTCGCACCGCCGTCGAGAGTGGCTTGCGCTTGGGTCTGCGTCGCAGGTGCCAGCCAGAAGGCTAGCCCCAGGGACGTCGCCAGGCAGAACTTGGCGAAGGGGTTGGTTGGTTTATACATAGGGGATGGTGAGCTTTGGGTTGGTTTGATTTGAGAACTAGGGATTTACTACTGGTGACTCTGTGAGTTGCGTTTGATTCAGTACATGGCCCAGCACATACGCGCACACGAAAATTCACCCTGCGGTGGTTTTGCGCTCTGGTTGATGGGACAGGAGTTTCGTAACCAAACCGTCTCCTGATTGCAACCCCTGAAATGGCGAACTTTTTTCATACTATGCGAGTGCGTATGAAGCGGTGTCGGGGAAGGACCTCCAGGATCTGAGTTGCTTTGAATGCGAAACAAGCAGTTATGGCCACGGATTTCTCGGATGACTCGGTTGAAGAATAATCTGTGTGGGTCGGCAGGGCACGAACCCACAGGGTTCGCAGAGACTAGCCGGGGGTGCTCGCACCCCCGGAACTGTTAAAAATGCGGAGCATCGCGCAGCGATGCCACCGGCTGCTCACACTTGAGGCGCCCGACTCCAGAAACCAAAAAGTTCCTCAGTCCATTGGCCGACTGGTGGCACGCCTTTCAGGGTGCTGTTGAATAGGGGGCCGACAGACCGGGGGTGTCGCTGCGCTCCACGCCCCGGCTAATCTCTGTGAACCCTGCGGGTTCTCGGCCGTGGATTGCGGGAGCGGACTGGGTGGCGTGAAGGAACAGCGGTGTCGTGCCACCGCGGTCCATAGGGGCCTCGTCCGATTGAAAGGCGAGCGAAGGAGGGGCGCTCTATGGAGCGCGGAGACAGGTCCCCGCTTTTCCTGCGCGTGGCGGAGTGGCTGGCGATGCGTCTCGGATTGGTGTGTGCGTTGGAGGGAGATGGGTGGCGTGAAGGAACAGCGGTGTCGTGCCACCGCGGTCCACAGTCCACGGCCAGCACGCGCTTTGAAAGCAGGCAAAAAAGAGGCCGGAGGTTGCCCTCCGGCCTCACTGAGTTATGGCAGAATAATGGCCTCTGCGTAGCGGTCAGCTTACGGCTTCACCGCGCGAGCAAACTGGGCTGCTTGGTTCGGAGCCAAGGTGAGCGGGCTCACGGCACCTTCCAGCTTGACGTAAGGTCCATTGACCGAGGTGGCCACATGGAGTTCGCCTTCCCAGGTCACGGTCAGACTGCCATTGGCATTGCGGACCACGGAGATGGACGGACGATCCGTTCCGATGGTCGCGGTCAGCTGCAGAGCCTGGCCGGTGGTGAAG